>NZ_VFIY01000017.1 GCF_006385175.1 Emcibacter nanhaiensis | reverse complement strand
CTGCCTATTTCACATTGAAGGTGACCGGTGTCATATTTTCGGTGTCGAGCCGGACGCTGATCCCGGGAGTGAGGGCCTCTGCCGCAGTGGCGCCGCCGGCCATCACATGCCAGCCCGCCTCGAGCCGGCCGCCGTCTTTGCCCACCAGCCGCGCCGCCCCGATGAGGGCCCGCAGCGGATCGCCGAGAATGGCAGAGGTGGAGCCGGACTGCACCTCTTCGCCGTCAAAGCTGATCGCCATGGCGAGATCGGCAATGTCGGTGTCGGCCGGATACCAGTCGCCGACCACATAGCTGGAGGTGGAGGTGTTGTCCGCCACCACATCCGGCAGATTGAATTTGAAATTCTCGTAGCGGCTGTCGATGATCTCCAGCGCCGGCGCCACGGCGTCCACGGCGGCCAGCGCTTCCTCGGGGCTCACCTCGCCGGCCAGCGGCGCCCTGAGGCGGAAGCAGATTTCCGGCTCGACCCGGGGATGAACATAATGTTTGAGGTCGATCTCGCCGCCGTTGTCCACCAGCATCACATTGGTGAGCCGGCCCCAGATCATTTCCTTGAGCCCCATCTGCTTCATCTTGGCTTCACTGGTGAAGCCCATCTTGACCCCGACCTGATGCTCGCCGCGGGCGTAGCGCCGGGCGAGCGAGAGCGCCTGCACCTGATAGGCTTCTTCCAGGGTCAGGTCGTGACCGGTTTCCGACAGCTGCGGAATCGCCGTCGCGGTACGCGCGGCGTCATCAACGATTTTAGCTATTTCGTTCAGGTCTTTGCTCATCTCAATGGGTCTCCCTACAACTTGACGCAGACGTTTCTCAGTTCGGTATAGAATTCCAGGCTGTGCACCCCGCCCTCGCGGCCGATGCCGGACTGCTTGGTGCCGCCGAAAGCGGTGCGCAGGTCGCGCAGGAACCAGCTGTTGACCCAGCAGATGCCGCAGTCGATCTGTGCCGCGACCCGGTGACCGCGGGACATATTCTCGGTCCACACTGCCGACGCCAAACCGTAAACCGTGTCATTGGCCCGCGCGATCACTTCCTCTTCCTCATCGAACGGCGTGATATGGCAACAGGGGCCGAAGATTTCTTCCCTCATGACCGCACTGTCGTCGCCAAGCCCGGTCCAGATGGTCGGCTCGACCCAGGCGCCGTCCTTCAGGTCGTCCGGCATGTCCGGCACGCCGCCGCCAATGACCACGGTCGCGCCCAGGTCTTTGGCCAGCTTGTAATAGCCCAGCACCTTCTGCTGATGCTCCTTGCTGATCAGCGGTCCCATGTTGACGGTTTCGTCTTCGGGACGGCCCAGCTTCAGGCCCTCGGCCCCCGCCTTGAGGCGGGCGACAAATTCATCAAAGACCGGCCGCTCGACAAATACCCGCTCGGTGCCGAGGCAGACCTGGCCGCAGTTGGCGAACACCGAACGCATGGTGCCCTCGATGGCCTTGTCCATATCACAGTCGGCAAAGACAATGGCCGGGTTCTTGCCGCCGAGTTCGAAGGAGACATCGCGCACCCCTTCGGCCGCCGCCTTCATGATCGCGGTGCCGGTGCGGGTCTCGCCGGTAAAGGTGATGGCGTCGACGCCCGGATGTTCAGTCAGGAACGCCCCGGCGCTGTCCGGCCCGAAGCCGTGCACCACATTGAACACGCCCCTGGGCACGCCGGCGTCATTCATCACTTCGCCGAGCAGGGTCGTGGTCAGCGGCGTCTCCTCGGACGGCTTGACCACCACGGTATTGCCGCAGGCCAAGGCCGGGCCCACCTTCCAGGTCATCAGCAGCAGCGGCAGGTTCCACGGCGAGATCACCCCGATCACCCCCTTGGGCGTGCGCACGCCGTAATTCTGCGCCCCGGCCCCGTCCGGCGTCTCGAGGAAAAAGCCTTCGGTCGGCACATTCCTGATCACGTCGGCAAAGACCTTGAAGTTGGCGGCGCCGCGCGGAATGTCGATATGGCTGGCCAGGCTCTTCGGCTTGCCGGTGTCGAGGCATTCGGCCTCGAGGAATTCGTCAAACCGGGCGGTGATGCCGTCGGCGACCCGGTACAGCATCCTGACCCGCTCCTCCACACTCATGCGGCCCCACGGCCCCTTGAGCGCCGCCCGCGCCGCGCTGACCGCGGCGTCAACCTCTTCGCGCTTGCCCTCATGCACCAGGCCGATCAGGCTGCCGTCGACCGGACAGCGGTTTTCAAAGGTGAGCCCGGACGATCCGGCGGTATATTCCCCGTTGATAAAATGAAGACTTTCTCTGTCTGACATGATCATTCCTCAAGTGTGAGATGAAAGAAAGATGGTCCCCGCCATGGGAGCAGCGGGAACTACCCATTTCAGCATTTGCTGCACTCCTATGGCAAGCGCCGGTCTGCCTGTTGCTCCAGATATTCCCTGAGCCAGGATAGCCGGTCCTGTCCCCAGAAAATCTGATCGTCCACCATAAAGGTAGGCACGCCGATCACGCCTTTGTCCACGGCTTCCTGCCAATTATCCTCAAGCTGCCGAAGTCCCTCGTCATCATGCAGTGCCGCAACAAACCCTTCCCGATCCAGTCCAACGCTGACGGCCAGCTCTGCCAGGATATCTTCCTGCCCGACATCCACCCCCTCACCCCATTCCTTCGACATGACGGTTTCCACATAGGGCCTGAGCAATCCCTGCTTTTCCGCATAGAGCGAGCCAAGGGCCGGCAGGGTAGCATCGCACTCCGCAGGCGGCGGCACAAAGGGATAACCCCTCTTCGCTGTAATACGGGCCAGATCCTGCCGGGCAATACGAACTTTGTCCTTTTGACGGGGGTGGTCCCGCGGCGTGCGGCCGCGCCATCCGGCAAAAGGCCGCCAGACCACCATGCTGGCGGCCTGATCAAGGACGTCAAACATGCACCGGGACGCGAGATAGCAATAGGGGCTGCGAAAGTTGAAATAGATATAAACGTCCTTTGTCGCTCTCATACTTTGACCTCGCTCCTAAACTTTCCCATTCACTTCCCCCACTAAAGCTATTTTCTGCCCGCAATCTAGCGGGAAACCATACTTCCAAATATCCGGTTTTTGAATCTCCTATCCATAATGATAGTCCGTCATTGAAACCGGATTGCTTTACCGGTTCGGCGGTTAACGCTTTGAAATAAAAACGAATAAAGCATCAGCGGATGGCACTTGACAAAGATAGCCCCTCCGGTACTATACTTGTATGCTAGTATATCTTATGATTGATGTATACACAACACGTAGCTGGAAGAGTCTGCGTTTGATTTGGGAAAACCGACATGGGCCATTTACTCTATAATCATTCAATTCTCAGGAATGCACATCCGGGCGAAGTCTCAAGACATGTCAACTCCCTGGTCGGAGAACATTACTTCAGAATTGTAAAGGGAGCGAACCCCGAAAGAAAAAAACAGGCGATGCTGTGCCACCGCCCGGTCGACAATATCTCCTTCAATTATCTCTATTTCGGCGAGGAAGTGGTCATTTCGGCGCCAAGGCCGACAAACTATTATCACCTTCAGTTCATTCTTGATGGCGAATGCGGCGTCCAGTCAAGTTCCGGCAACTATACCGCCACCCGGGACACGGCGCTGACCGTAAACCCCTACCATCCCGAAAATTTCATCTACTCCGAAGACTGCAAGAAAGTCATCGTCAGGGTCGAAAAAGACCGGATGGATTCCTATTTGACCTCCCTCCTTGGGTTTCCGATCAAAAAGCCCGTTGAATTCAGCCAGATCGTGGACAAATCCACGGAAGAACTCCAAAGCCTCCAGCGCATGGTCAGTTTTTTTTGTGAGGAACTGAACTCGAAACATTCCAGCCTGCTGTCTTCAGACTATCTTGCCACGCCGATTGAGACCCTTTTTCTCCGGGCCTTTCTGCATGCGGTCCCCAATAATTACAGCCATCTCCTGTCCAGCATGGGCTCGCAGGAGATACCGGTCTCCATACGCAAGGTGGACCACTTCATTCATGAAAACCTCACCGAGGATATCACCATGAATGACCTGACGGATATCGCCGGCCTGAGCGTCAGGGTGCTCTATAAAACTTTCGAGAAGTATAAATTTATGGCGCCCATGGCCTATCTGAAAAAGGTCAGGCTGGAAAAAATCCGCGAGAGACTGACATCCGGCAATCTTGACGGCGAAACCATCACTGAACTTGCCCTGGACTATAACTTCAACCACCTCAGCCGCTTTGCGGCAGACTATAAAAAACAATTCGGGGAACTCCCGTCCCAAACCCTGAAGCTTCATTCTCATAATGCGGGAAATGAGCGCCAAATATAGGGGGGAGTATTCACACAATGGATATTGGGTTCTGGGAGGGGATACCGTGTTAGCAACAAAACTGGCTCAATAGTCAGCACACCGGTTCCTGTCTGCCGGCAGTATAAAGACAGTAGATCTTATAACAAAAATCATAGTTGTTACAGTTGTGGGCCAGGGAGGCCCAAGGGAGATTATAATATGGCGATATTCGAGACGTCATCGGTCAGAAATATGACCAAAGGCGGTTTGTTTGCGACGGCGGCAGTTTTGCCGTTCGTGACGGGTGTTTCATTGGCAAGTGTTGCCCAGGCTGCGGAAGAAACGGCTGACAGGGCCATGGTCCTCGAGGAAATCACGGTAACTGCCCGTAAACGGTCTGAAACCCTTCAGGATACACCGGTCTCCGTCACCGCCTTTACCGGCAATAATATGGAAGCCCGCGGCTTCACCGATGTTTCGCAGATATCCGATTTTACACCCAACGTACAGTTCGATTCCACCGCTCCCCTGTCCGGCGGTAGCAATGCCGCCACCATCTTCATTCGCGGTGTCGGCCAGACCGACTTCAACCACAATGTGGATCCGGGTGTCGGCGTCTATATCGACGGCGTGTATCTCGCCCGCTCGGTCGGCTCCGTGCTCGGCCTGCTGGATGTCGAGCGGATCGAAGTCCTGCGCGGCCCGCAGGGCACCCTGTTCGGCAAGAACACCATCGGCGGCGCGGTCAATGTCACCACCAGGAAACCCGGCGGGGAATTTGAAGGCAAACTCAACGCCACCTACGGCCGGTTTGACCGGTTCCAGATTAACGGCATGATCAATATCCCGCTCAACGAAGACAAGCTGGCCCTGCGCCTGTCCGGCAGCACCGAGAGCCAGGATGCCATCGCCTACCGGGCCGACGGCGTCGGTCTTGGCGGCAAAAACAATGACGGCGCCCGCGCCACCCTCTACTGGGATGCGTCCGACAACCTGGATGTAACCCTGTCCGCAGACTATACTACTGCGGATGAGGATTCACCGGTAGAATCTCTTCTCGGCATTAACCCCGCCGCCCAGCTGATCATCCTGAACAACGCCTTTGTCGCCACAGATCCCAGCGGCATTTTTGATGACCGCTTCGTCATCGACAGCCTGGATGTCGGCGGCGTGATGGACAACGGCACCTCGGAAATGGTCGGATCCCGGTATGAAATTTACGGCCTGTCCATGACCCTCAACTGGAATGTGGCCGGCATCGATGTCAAGTCCATTACCGCCTACCGCAATATGGACATGAGTTTCGGACGCGACGCCGATCACTCGCCGCTGGTCATTCAGGGCACGTCGAACGACATCGAGCACGACCAGTTCAGCCAGGAATTCAACCTTACCGGCACCGCCCTTGATGACAAGCTGGACTGGCTGCTGGGCGCCCTCTATTTCGAGGAACAATCCTACAACTATTCAATTGTGCCGATTGTCCCCGGCCTGTTCCAGAACCCCGGCCTCGAGGCCATGGCCCTCAGCCTGCCCGATGGCCCGGACAAGACGATGCTGCTCGGCATTGTCAACGGCGGCGCGTCCGGCGGCGGCCCCGACAGCATAGACAACAAGAGCTATGCAGCTTTCCTGCATACCAGCTACCACTTTACGGATGAGTTCACCCTGACGGCGGGGCTGCGCTACACCCACGAGAAAAAATATGTGGATGTAAAATCTTCCTTCTATCAGCTTCTTGAACTGCTGCCGGAAGGTGCACCGGTACCGGACGCCTTTCGTCTGCTCACCGATACCGACGACGAGAAGGAATTTGACAATCTGTCGCTGCACCTGAACCTGGAGTATCGCTGGAATGACGATGTCCTGACCTACCTGTCCTACTCGGAAGGCTTCAAGAGCGGCGGCTTCAATGCCCGTTACCTCTCGCCCCGGCCGGCCCCGATTTCCTTTGACGAGGAAGAGGTGACCACCTACGAGTTCGGCGTCAAATCAGAACTTCTGGAGCACAGGCTGCGCCTGAATATCGCCGCCTTCTACTCCGACTATACCAACATCCAGGTCAGCGCCGTGCAGAACGGCGAGCCCTTCACCCAGAATGCCGCGTCAGCGACCATCAAGGGTTTCGAGCTGGAATTCACTGCCCTGCCGATGGAAAACCTCACCCTGATGGGCGGTATCGGCTATCTCGATGCCGGTTATGACAGCCTTGATCCGGGCACCCTGGTGACCCTGGACGACATGTTCGTCGACACCCCGGAATGGTCTGTCAATGTCGCTGCTGAATATACCGTTCCGCTCGGGGATACTGCCGAACTGGTGTTCCGCGGTGATTATTCCTACCGCTCAAAATTCGCCAATGACGCCACCAACACACCACAGCTGATCCAGGACGGCTATGGCCTGCTCAACGGCGGCATCACGCTCGATTTCGTCGAGAAAGGCCTGTCGGTCACCGCCTATGGCCGCAACCTGACCGACGAGCATTACATCATGAGCGGCTGGGCCGACATCGGCAGCATCGGCCTGATCGACGGCACCTGGGGCCGACCCCGCGAATGGGGCGTCACGGTGAACTATAACTTTTAGGCGAAAGCTTTATAACCCGACCTCGGGGCATGGGATTCTGACACCCATGCCCTTTTTTTTGTTCCGATATCCTCACGCATATTTTCATGATAACCTTGCTGTCATCCTGCTGTATTATGGGACAATCATGACCTATCAGAGTGACAGTGCCGGACATCGGAACAATAAGGAAGATGGTGACCTTTCCACAACGCCGCGCGTCGTGCACGCCCGGGTCCCGGGTCGTGTCCGGCTGGCTGTCCCCGGCTTGCGCAACAACCGGAAACTGGCCGATCATCTGGGCGTCGCCCTGCCACGTTCGACATTTATCAAACAGATTTCTGCCAACATACGAACCGGAAATATCCTGGTTCATTTTGATCGGCGACAGCCGCTCACCGAAGTTCTGGTCCAGGTCACCCGGACTCTGATCGACTTCGGGGCAGATAAGAGCCAGGATGCGCCCGGACAAAAAAGGACAGTGCCGCATAGAAACATTCCCAAGCACATCATCAGGCCAACCGCGGCACGCAAGGATCCCTGGCACAGCTTCACCCGGCAAGAAGTCCTGACACGACTGAAGACTTTGGAAGAAAATGGCCTCGGCGCCGCTGAGATCGAGAAGCGCCTGGCCACTTATGGCGCCAATAGTGTCAGCGTCAGGCACGCCCGGCCGGATGTGGATATTCTGGTTGACCAATTTAAAAGCCTTCCCACCGCCTTGCTAACCGGCTCCGCCGTAATCTCCCTGCTGACCGGCGGCATTGCGGACGCCATCGCCATCATGTGCGTTGTGTGCCTGAATGCAGGGATCGGATTTGCCACCGAACGCCAGGCCGAGAAAACCATAACCGCCCTGGATGATTTTGCCCAACCGGACGTGAAAGTGAAACGGGACAGCAGGCTCATGACCGTTCCCGCCCAGGAAATTGTTCCAGGTGACATTCTGTTTCTGCAGCCCGGCGCCGTGGTCGGCGCCGATGCCCGTCTGCTGACGGCACATCATCTCTCGGTAGATGAATCAATTCTAACCGGAGAGAGCCTGCCGACCAGGAAGAATCCGGAGTCGCTGCTTGCGGAAGACATCCCTGTCGCGGACCGGAAAAATATGATCTTCCGCGGCACCTCCATCACCGGCGGCAGCGGCACGGCCGTCGTCATCGCGACCGGGACCGACACCGAGTCCGGCCAGGTTCAGCTCCTGGTCAGCACGGCACGGCCGCCGGAAACCCCGACCCAGCAGGAACTGACCCAGTTGAGCCGGCAACTGGTCTTTGCCTGCTTGGGGGCCTTGGGCCTTGTTTTCGGCATTGGCCTGTTACAGCGACGGGGATTTCTGGAAGTCCTGAAAACCTCCATCTCCCTGGCCGTGGCCGCCCTGCCTGAAGGATTGCCCACGGTCGGCACCGTCACGCTTGCCCTCGGGGTGCGCTCCATGCGGCGCGAACGGGTCCTGATCCGCAAGCTCGACGCCCTTGAAACCCTGGGCGCGGTGAATGTCATGTGTTTCGACAAAACTGGCACACTGACCGAGAACAAGATCCGCGCGACTACCATTCAAACCCTGCATGACTCTATCTCCGTGGACAAGGACGGACTTTTTACAGTCGACACAACAGGCAGCCGCTTGTCTGTCGATTATAATTCTGAAGGCTTGGATTCCCTGCTTCAGGTTGCTGCGCTGTGCCATGAGGTGGAAATCGACGGCGCGGCCGACAAGCCCATCTACAAGGGGTCGGCGACAGAAACTTCCCTGGTCGAACTCGCCGAGAAAGCTGGCATCAGCGTCCGTGACACGGAAAAACACTATCGACGGAAAAAACTGCAGCATCGCACGGAAAGCCAGCCCTATATGGTCAGTTGGCATGAAAATGGCGATGAGCTTGATCTGATCGCCCTGAAGGGCCGCCCCGAGGAGGTGCTCGACCTTTGCTCCCAGGTGCAGACCGGCAACGGCCTGCGGAAACTGACTGCCCGGGACCGCAAGAAAATTCTTAAACAGGATGCCTCTCTGTCGGAGAACGGACTGCGCGTACTGGCTTTCGCCCACGGCTACAGCTCGGACAGCTACAGAAAAGCAGATCTGGTCTGGCTGGGCATGGTCGGCATGTCCGATCCTACACGGGAAGGCATGGCCGCGCTCATGAAACGGTTCCACGCAGCGGGCATCCACACGGTCATGATCACCGGCGACCAGAGCGGTACCGCCCACGCCATTGCCCGGGACCTGGGGCTTTCCCGAACCGGCGAGATCGAAATCCTTGAAGGAGGCCAGCTGGACAAACTGGACCCGGACGTCCTGGCCAGCCTGGTCAAAAACACGGATATTTTCGCCCGCGTCAATCCTTCCAACAAGCTCGCGATTGTGGAAGCTTACCAGAAAGGGGGGCATGTCGTCGCCATGACCGGGGACGGCATTAATGACAGTCCCGCCTTGCGCGCTGCCGATATTGGCGTTGCCATGGGATCCGGCAGCGAAGCCGCCCATCAGGCATCCCAGATTGTCCTGGCCGACAACAAGCTGGCAACCCTTGCCACGGCATTGTCGATGGGACGAGGCATTTTCCAGAATATCCGCAAATCCCTGCATTTCCTCTTGTCCACAAACATGAGCGAGATACTGATCAGTCTCGGCGGCATGTTGGCCGGACGCGGCCAGTCGCTAACCCCTATTCAACTGCTGTGGATCAATATCATCACAGACGTTTTTCCGGCCCTCGCCCTGGCGATGGAACCGCCGGAAAAAGACGACATGACCCGCGCGCCCCGCAAACGCGGCGCCCCGATCCTCGACAAAAAGGATGCGATCGAAATCCTGACAGAAGGCGGCATCATCAGCCTCTCTTCCCTTGCCTCCTATCTGATTGCCCTGGGCCGCTTCGGGCAGGGCCCGCGCGCCAGCGGGGTCGTTTTTACCTCCCTGATGCTGAGCCAGTTGCTGCAGGCCTACAGCAGCCGGTCCCCCCACCATTCGATCCTGACCGGCAAGTCCCTGCCGCCCAATCCCTATATGAATTATGCGCTCGGCACGCTGTTTGGCCTGCAGCTGCTGGCGTCCACCACGCCGCCCTTACGGCGTATGCTTGGATTTCATCAGACCCGGCTGAGCGATCTCCTGCTTGCCGGCGGTGCATCGGCATCATCGTTCCTCGCCATCGAAGCCCTGAAGGCGGCGCGCCTGGAACATAAAAAAGCGGACACGACAATCGGCACAGAACAGACAATCGACCCCACCGAGGAGGATAAAAGGCATGAGCAGTGATTTCATTTTCATCTCTGAATCGGTCACTCGGGGACATCCCGACAAGATGTGCGACCAGATCAGCGACGCCATTGTTGATGCTTACCTGACGGGTGACCATCACTCTTCGGTAATCGCGGAATGCGCCGCCGCCAAGGGGATCATCTTCCTCGCTGTGCGCTGCCAGTCGGACGCCCTGGTCGACCTGCCCAGCGTCTCCCGCGAAATCATTGCCGATGCCGGATACAGGAGCAGCAGCTTCAACGCCCGGGACTGCACCTTCATGACCACCATGACGGAGGCCCCGGCGCGCGTGGAAGCCGAGGATGAAAACAGACTGGATGCAAGCGGCATTTCCGCCATCAAGGCCCGCCAGCATGTCACCCTGTTCGGCTACGCCTGCAACCAGACCCCCACCTTGATGCCGGTGCCGGTCTGGCTCGCCCACCAGCTGGTGCGAAAAATGGATGCGGTGCGGGAAAAGGACAGGAAAAGCTTTCTGTCACCAGACGGCCAGTCGCAGGTCGCCGTGGAATATCGGGACCGGCGGCCGGTGAATATCACCGAGATTTCGCTGGTGACCGGCATGGATCACGATCATGCCGTCGAGGATAAAATGCTGGAGGACTTTCTTCAGGAGGAGGTCATCACGCCGATCCTGAGCGACTGCGAATTCCGCGATGGCAAGGCCCCGCGTATCATTATCAATCCGGGCGGTCTTCCGTCAAGCGGCGGCCCCATGTCCCATGCCGGTCTCACCGGCCGGAAGACCGGTTCGGACACCTATGGTGAATTCAGCCGTCACAGCGGCTCTGCCCTGAGCGGCAAGGATCCGACCAGGATTGACCGGATCGGTGCCTACGTCGCCCGCTATGCGGCCAAAAACATCGTCACGGCAGGTCTGGCCGACGAATGCGAAGTCCAGCTCAGCTACGGCATCGGCCGCGCCGAGCCCCTCAGTCTGGAAATCGATACCTTCGGATCGGCCAAAATCCCCGAGGAAGAAATTGAAAAACGCCTGCTGGCCCATGTGGATTTCCGTCCCGCCGCCATCGTCGCCCGTTTTGACCTGCGGCGCCTTCCGGCGCTGCATGACGGCCGCTTCTACGTGAAGCTGGCCCGCTACGGCCATATGGGGCGGGAAGACCTGGAGGTCCCCTGGGAACAAACCGACCTGGCAAACTCTCTCCGGTAGAGTATTTTTCTACCCTATTTAGGAGGGTTTGGATCACGCGCAGACTGCATGGCCATCCAGAACAGGGTGGCGGCCGGGCCGAGCAGATTGCCCCGCGTCACCTGAAACAATCCGAGCCCCCCCAACAGAAACGGCAGGAGGCGCTGGATATCCGCATCCAGATTGACAAACCCCTTTTGCCGGCCCGTATCCGTTGATGCCGGCAACTGGAACAGCTTGTTCTCTTCAATAAAGTCGTGCAGTTCACCATAGTCGCAGGAATGGGTAATGAGAACGCTGGCCGTCTTGGGATTGACCTGGATACGCCCGATCCTGGGACAGGCCGCCAGATCCTTGCGCAGTCCGTCAAAAAAATCCCGGTCATGGCGTCTGGCCGGCACCCGGAATCGGACCCGGCCATGAGTTCGGTGACCGATATAGGCGATGGGACCTTGGGTCATGCTTCAGCAGAAGCCGCTTTGCCGGCCTTTTCCACCGCTTCGGCCGCAGCTTCCGCCGCGGCGGCTTCCTGCCGGCGTTCTTCCATGATTTCAGCCTTGATTTCGGCGAAGAAATCTTCCGCCATTTCCCCTGCTTCGCCCATGTTTTCGCGACCGCGCTCCATGGCCTCCATGGACATCTTGATACCTTTTTTCGCCAGCGGCCTGGCGGACGCTGCCACAGCCGCCACCACGCCCGGCGCGAATATCGCCAGACCAAGCCCGATGCCCAGCCCGACAGCAACCCCCGGAAGAAACGCACTTTTGATCGGATCAGCCATATCAATACCCCGTGTTCTTTTTAAAAGAAGTCCAGGCTGGAGAATTTTATATCAAGCAGCCTCTAGGACCTTTTCCACAATCACTGTACCATAGGAGCAAGTAGAAACAAATGCATTGACGTACCTCAAGGTGACATATGGATGCACAAATCCCCCTGAGCCAGGAACAGCTGCAGCGACAGAGCCTGGCCCGCTTTCGCCTCATCGCCACCGGCATGCTTCTGGTCATGGCGCTGCTTTTCACCCTGACCCATGTGATCCCGATACAGAATTTCTGGATTTCCCTGCTCCGGGCCGGCAGTGAGGCGGCGATGGTCGGCGGCCTGGCCGACTGGTTTGCCGTCACTGCCCTGTTCCGCCATCCCCTGGGACTGCCGATCCCGCACACCGCCGTGCTGCCGAAAAACAAGGATCGTCTGGCCGAAGGCATTGGCAATTTTGTGGAACGTCACTTCCTGGAACCGGAACTGTTGTCGGCCAAGCTGCGCTCGATCAATGTGGCCGAGCGGCTCAGCCAGTGGCTGTCCCGCCCGGACGTCTCCGCCCAGCTTGCCGATCGTATTGTCGGGGCAATCCCCCATATCCTCAATTCGGTCAGCGACAGGCAGATCAGGGACTTTTTCAAGCGCGCCCTGGAAGATGAACTGAAGGAAATAGACCTGCCGGCCCTGATGAGCAATATCCTGGCCCTGGTGCGTGACAGCGATCAGCACCATGAATTGCTGGATCATGCCCTGGTTGCCGGGCGCCGCTACCTGGAAGAAAACCGGGAAACCATCTTCGGCATGGTGACGGAAAGGAGCCGCTGGTGGGTGCCGTCCACCGTTGACCGGAGAATCGCCGAGGCCCTGGTCGACGGCATCGCCGAACTTCTGGGTGACCTGTCCCATCGGGATCGCCGGGTACGACGTGAATTCGATGCGGCCTTCGCCGGCCTGGTCGACAAGCTGAAACATGACCCCGACACACGCGGGAAAGCTTCTGACATGCAAAAAAGGCTGTTCGAGAGCGAGACAGTGCAGCGCTATCTTCTCTCTTTCTGGGAGCATCTGCGGCAGCGCCTGACTGACCCCGCCTCGTCACAGGGCGATACCCTGAAGCAGGCGCTGGCGGAGGCGATCCGCTCCATCGCCCGGGCGCTGTCAAAGGACGAAAACATCCAGGGCCGTTTCAACCGCTGGATCCTCGCCATGGTGAGGGACAATATCGCCCCCTGGCGTCATGAAATCGGCCTGTTCATCCGGGAAGTGGTCGACAGCTGGGAAACCGAGACCCTGACCGAACGGGTGGAACTGGCCGTCGGCCGGGACCTGCAGTTCATCCGCATGAACGGCACCATCGTCGGCGGTATCGTCGGTTGCGGGCTGTTCCTGCTGTCCTCTCTGCTCGAGTTCTAACAAAAAAGGGAAGCCTGAGCCTCCCTCTCGCATCATAGCTGACTTTTTCTGAAAAGGGCGATCAGTCCTTGAATCCCTCGCGGGCGCGACTGTTGTCGATCTTGATCGGCTTGCCGGTGACCGGATGGGTATAGTGGAATGGTACAATGTCGGTCGCGGGCCACAGGCGCGGTGCAGGATCGATCAGTTCGTCGGGCCCGAGCGGATCTTCCGGATAGGTCACCGTGGCCATGGGTATGAAATCGGGCTTGGTTTTGGCCCAGCCGTCCTCGAAGGAGGCATGCCAGTGGGGATAATAGCGCAGCGCCTTGATCTTCCAGACGCCGTCCTCACGGACATATTCATTTTCGTAGATGCCGCCTTCCCACCACTGGCGCTCCTCGCCCTTGGCCGTTTCATGCAGTCCGGCCTGCATCATGGAGCGGCCGCGCACATGGGCGGACTTGCGGTCCGGGTCCACATCGACAATCATCTGCAGCTGCGGATGATCCAGCAGCCAGCCGTAACGCGGGCCGTTGTGGTTTTCGGTGAAAATGGTGCGGAACCGTTCGATATAGAGCCGGCGCACCCCGGCCTTGCCTTTGTAGATACCGCCGAGGAACCAGACTTCGCCGTCCTCGGCAAACAGGTCCACCACCTCGTCATATTGTGACTTGTCGATAAAATAGCCGTAAGCATACTGCAGCCGGCGTACGGCATGAATGTCCTGCTGGACCGCAAGATCATGTTCCAGTTTCTCGACCCGTTGCAAAAGGTCTGCATTAGAGATGTCAGTCATTTGTCCTCCATAGTCTCCCGGTTATGGCGTTTTTCTACTCGCCTATGATTCATAGCGTTTATACACCATAAAACTAACAAATGATAGGATGATAATTTGTATGACTGACAATTTTCAGGCAACAAGCCGGGCCGGGGTCCTTCACCCCGGAAAGAAACAGAATCCCATGTGCCGATGGATTACAGAACCTTTTTCAGACGTCCCACGACCTTTTCATACAGTCCCGGGTCCTTCTCTTCCAACAGGGCCAGCCTGTGGATCAGCTCTTCCACGCCACCCGGGGAAAATTCCTCCAGCAGGCTTTTCTCCTTATGGGTGCGAATGGCTTCCATCATGCCTTTGAACTCGTCTATTTTGTCCTGCTGTTCCCGGGTAAGCTCCGTCTTCGGCATCAGTTGCAGCATAACCTCCAGCAGCGCTTCGATGGCCGACAGCTGCATGCCGTAGCCGGCGACCTCATGGATGATCCGGTGTTCCAGCGTTGGATTGCCGCTCTTGTAGGTATTGATGTTAATCAGGCCGGTCGAGTTGTCGGAGCTTTTGAACATCCAGCTCCACGGATTGATGGCCTGGGATAGGGTGTCAGGTGCGAAATAGGTCATGGCAGTTCCCCTGGTTATGTGGCTAACTTGGCGGATTGTAGAACAATACACCTTTCCAGGGTCGGACGCAATTAACTGACAGGCCAAGCAGTCCGCTTAAACGGGTCAGAAATCGCTGCATCTGAGCAGGCGGCTGGTTTCCACCGCAACCTGACGGTGCCTGACCGCCTGCTTGCAGACGGAATCCCCGATCATCTCCAGAAAGGCTGCCGCACCGGGATATCGGGCGACAAAGGCTTTGAAGTCTTCTTCCGTCGGGTCGATGTAGCTGTCCATGTCAGTCCCGTCACTCGTCAGGGGAACAAGTATAAAGTGAAGCAGGACGCCATTCAATTTCAGGGAAAGGACAAAGGGGGACACTCAAAACCCTGGGGGCAAAACTAGCCGACCGGCGAATGTCGAAATACTTTACACTCCTAATTTCACGCCCGAAAAATGCAACCCATTGTAGAATATAGGCTTTTCATTCATATCCCGCCCGAATACCAGTCAGAAACCCTGGCAACTGTAAAAATATTTTACAGTTATGGTTAACGGCGCCCGCCATCTCCCGGTTAGATCATAAATATTATTGTTATATAACAGATAGTTAACAGAATTCCTGCGCACAAAAAAGAACTGGCACACTTTATGCTACAAACATCAACAAGTTAATTTCACACTACAGTTTGCGTAATTCCCGCAGATTGCAGGCATATTTTCCTGTGATCTAGATGTTTTTTCGTTTCCCAAGAAAGGAAAATACACATGAAGAATTTGCGCCTCCCAACAACTCTTCTGGCTCTCGCCGCAATGACGATTGCCGCAACAATTTCAACGGCCCGTGCCAACATAATCGATTTGAGCGCAGGTTCGGAATGGCTGGCCACCGATGACGGCGTTATCGGCACCAGATGGACACAGGGCATCGTCAATCCGGGAGAAGGCGTCCCCGCCACAACGCCCTATGGCAATGCTGCGACAAATGTCCTCAACAAGGATAGAATGATGTGGTATTGCGGCGATGATGGAAGTCTGTGCACTGTAGACGACGGCGGCAATGCCTCCGGAGACGGTCCCATTGATACCTTTTATCTACGCACCTTTTATCTGAAAGCAGAGGATATGGACGGCGCACTTGCCCTCATTGCCGACGACTTTCTTGAAGTCTGGCTGAACGGACAGTTTGTCTTCAACGGAATTCTCGACCAAAACCAAACCGAGGGACAGCCGGATCCGTTTATCCTGACGATAAACGACCTCGACCTGAGTATCGACAGCGGAACAACCTTGAATCAGGCAGAGCCTGACGGCCTGCTGGAAAATATTCTGCAGGTGGGCTGGAACACCCTCGCCATAAGAGCCATGGACGGTGCCCTTCCCGACGATCAGGGCAGTTGTGACCGAGGTGTCGAAAAGATTATCACCGGCGGCTCTTTCTGCAACTACAACCGCGCCTTTGAATATCTCTTTGTGTCAGGAAGCGTGAGAGCGGATGAACCTGCCTCGCTTGGATTGTTCGCCTTTGCCCTGCTTGGGATCGGCCTCTACCGCAGACGGCGTGACTGAGAAACAAGGCCGGCTGCTTCCGGCGACTGCCCAGCCCGGTTCCGCAGAGAGCAGCTGTCACCTAACCCCGTTTCGGGACAAAGGGATGAATAGCCTTCACGTTCTCATTCAACAAGAGCTACCGTTAGGGTTATTGATTTGGAATTGGATGAGGAGGGAGAGGCACGTCATGCAGTATAGAGTCCTGAGCTGGACACTATTGGCAGCTTTTTCGATGATAATCATTTTGGGAACCGGCGCCCGGGCCTCGGAAGAAGAGGTGGCCAATGTGGAGCGGGCCTTTGCCCAAAGCATGGCGGACCGGGATATTGCCGCCTTCGCCAGCTTCGTGGATGACGAGGCCGTCTTCTGGGGCAACGGCGCCGCCGCCCGGGGCAAGGAAAATGTCCTGAAAGACTGGGCTCCCTATTTCGAGGGCGAAGCGGCCCCGTTCAGCTGGGAGCCGAAAACAGTGCTGATGCTGGAGTCCGGCACCCTGGCGCTGAGCACCGGACCGGTCAGGACCCCCGACGGCCGCCATGTGGCCAACTATTCGTCGATCTGGCGCAAGCATGCCGACGGCCAGTGGAAAATCGTGTTCGACAAAGGCTACCCGGAATGTCCGAAGTCTGAGGCCCAATGAAGGAAAGGTGCCGGTCATGACCATATTCGCAAGGTTTTCCTGCTTCGCCCGTCTTGTTTTAATGCTCTGTTTGTCCGGAAGTTGTGGTATAATTGCCGCAACGGCAAAGGAGGCTCAGATGATGCAACTGGCGAGCATATCTTTTGAACCGGGACAAACGGTCCCGTCCCAATATACGTGTGAAGGCGCAAATATTTCTCCCGAATTGCATTGGAGTGATGCGCCGGAGAATACGCAGACATTTGCGCTGATCACCGATGATCCGGACGCCCCGGCCGGCACCTGGGTACACTGGGTAATGTATAACATCCCGGCCGACACCGGCGCATTGCCGGAAAACCTGCCCAAGTCCGAAACGCTTGAAAATGGCATCCACCAGGGCCGCAATGACTTCCCGGCCACCGGCTACGGCGGGCCGTGTCCGCCGCGGGGCCACGGCCCGCACCGCTATTTCTTTAAACTCTATGCCTTGGACACCGTCCTCGAACTGAAAAAAGGTGTGACCAAGGCCGAGCTGGAACGGGCTATGCAAGGCCACATCCTGGCCAAAGCCGAACTCATGGGCCTGTATGAGCGCCAATAGAGCCTGATCAACAAGGAGCTGTCATGACCATCGAACGCCAGGAGATCCGCATCACCCCGCCAGGACTGGATGGTTTTTTAATCCTGCCCGATAATGCGCGGGGCCTTGTCCTGTTTGCCCACGGCAGCGGCAGCAGCCGTTTCAGCAGCCGCAACAATTACGTCGCCGAAGGGCTGCAAAACGCCGGAATCGCGACGCTCCTGTTCGATCTTTTAACCGAAGAGGAAGCCGCCGACCGCTCCAACGTGTTCGACATCCCGTTTCTGACCCAGCGGCTGGTCACAGCAACCGACTGGGCGGCGGAGCAGGGCAGCCTTAAGAACCTGCCGCTCGGCTATTTCGGGGCCAGCACCGGGGCCGCTGCCGCGCTGATGGCGGAAGCCGGTACAGACAGGCCCATTCGCGCCATCGTCTCCCGCGGCGGACGACCGGACCTTGCCGCGGATGTTTTGGCCCAGACCAAGGCGCCAACCCTGTTGATCGTCGGCGGCGATGACTTCGGCGTTATTGAACTGAATGAGCAGGCTTATGCCGCCCTCAATTGTGAAAAGGCGCTGGAAATCGTGCCGCATGCCACCCATTTGTTCGAAGAGCCGGGGGCGCTGGACCAGGTGATCGAGCTGGCCAGGGAGTGGTTTATCCAGCATTTGTAAGACAAAAGAAAGGCCAGGTAACAATGTTCAAAGACCGGACAGAAGCCGGGCAAATACTGGCAAAGCAACTGGAAAAATACCGCGAGAAAGAACCGGTTA
The DNA here is from genome assembly GCF_006385175.1 of Emcibacter nanhaiensis. Lineage (NCBI taxonomy): Bacteria > Pseudomonadati > Pseudomonadota > Alphaproteobacteria > Emcibacterales > Emcibacteraceae > Emcibacter > Emcibacter nanhaiensis. The sequence goes on along the minus strand of NZ_VFIY01000017.1, from coordinate 10,913 downwards.
TTCTGGCGCTGCCGCGGGGCGGACTGCCCATCGGCTATGAGGTTGCCAAAGCCCTGGGGGCGCCGCTGGATATTCTTCTGGTGCGTAAAATCGGCACGCCGGGATCGCCGGAACTGGCCGCGGGGGCCGTGGTTGACGGCGATGAGCCGGAACTGGTGCTGAATGAGGACATCGTCAAACTCTATGACATCCCGGGCGACTATATTGAAAAACACGAAAAACAACAGCTGGCGGAAATCGAACGCCGCCGCGCCCTCTATCTCGAAGGCCGCCCACCCCTCGACACCAGGGCAAAGACGGTCATTATCGTTGATGACGGCATCGCCACCGGCGCAACAATACGCGCCGCCGTTCATGCTCTGAAGCGGAAAAATCCCAAGCGCGTGATCGTTGCGGTGCCGGTCGCCCCTCCGGAAACAGTGGAAAAACTCGCGAGCGAAGCAGACGAGGTGATCTGCCTTGCGATGCCGGTGCCGTTTTATGCCGTCGGCGCTTTTTACCAGCAGTTTGACCAGCTGACCGATGAAGACGTGGTAACGATTTTGCGGCAAACGGACCGAAAGAACAAAAGCTAAGCCGCAGTCCGCTCGCCGGAGTGGGAAGAGCTCGTCCTCGACCAGGTAACGTGCGGATCGAAGCCGACAGCGACAGGCAGGCCCTGTCGCTTTTTTTTGTGAAAGTGACGGACAGTGAATGCTACAGCGTGAGGACTGTTTGAATTCAGGATTGGTAGTGGAGGCGTGCTTCCACTGCAAATCCCGGCCTGATTAGCAGGTTTAGATCACGGGCTGGATGCTTCCGTTTGGCCTCCGTCGTCCCGCAAAACAATATAGATGGCCGGAATGACCAGAACCGTCAGCAAGGTGGAGGAAACCAGCCCGAACAGCAGGGAAATGGCAAGCCCCTGGAAAATAGGATCACTGAGGATCGTGACCGCACCGATCATGGCCGCCAACGCCGTGAGAAGAATGGGCTTGAAACGCACAGCCCCCGCCTCAAGCAGGATTTCCTTCATGGATTCCCCGTGTCCGCCGCCGTGGCGGATAAAATCAACCAGCAGGATGGAGTTACGGACAATAATCCCGGCCAGGGCAATGAAACCGATCATCGAGGTGGCGGTAAAGGCCGCCCCAAACAGCCAGTGCCCCAGGATAATGCCGATCAGGGTGAGCGGCACCGGTGTCAGGATCACCAGCGGCAGTTTGAAACTTCCGAACTGGCCCACCACCAATACATAAATGCCCATCAGCGCCACCGCGAAAGCAATCCCCATGTCGCGGAAAGTGACATAGGTGATTTCCCATTCCCCGTCCCAGAGCAGGACCGACTGCATCGGGTCTTCCGGCTGGCCGTGATATTTGATTGTCGGCGGTGTCAGGTTGCCCCAGTCATGTTTGTCGATCAGGTCCTGCACATCCAGCATGCCATAGATCGGCGCTTCGAAATCGCCGCTGAGTTCAGCCATCACCATGTCGGTGAAATATCCGTTGTGCCTGAAAATGACCGGCGAGCCCTGCTCCGTGGTCACCTGTACGATTTCACCAAGCTCCACATAGTTTTTCTCTCCATCGGCCACATTGAGCGGCACCGGTGTCGAGGCCATTCTCTCCGTCCAGACCAGTGCTGATTTTGGCTGTCCGATGACAATTTCCAGCGGGTCACGTCCTTCGCCGCGGTAGGAATAGCCAACCGGGATCCCGTCAATCAGGCCCTGGATGGTATCATAGACATCCTGTTGTTCAGCCCCGAAAAATTCGAGCCGTTCCTGGTCAATGGTGATGTGCTGGCGCGGCCGCGGCAACCCGATGGAATCGTCGATATCAACGATATAGGGCACCGCCGCGAATATCTTCTCCACCTCGGCGACCGTTTTCTGGCGCGTGGCCGCATCGGGGCCATAAATTTCCGCAAGCAATGTGGCCATCACCGGCGGGCCTGGCGGCACCTCGACCACTTTCAGGCTTGTGCCCGGGGGAAGGGCAAGGTCCTTCAGTCTGGCCCGGATATCAAGGGCGATATCATGACTGGTCCGGTCGCGATCCCCCTTGCCGACCAGCATAATCTGCAGTTCCCCCAGTTCCGGGGACTGCCGGAGGTAATAGTGGCGGACAAGGCCGTTGAAATTAAACGGCGCCGCGGTCCCCGCGAAGGTCTGCATCAATTCGACTTCGGGCAACGTCCGGATTTGATCCGCAACCCGGAACAGGACACGTTCGGTGTCCTCGAGGCTTGCGCCTTCCGCCAGATCGACCACGATCTGCAGCTCTGACTTATTGTCAAAAGGCAGCAATTTTACCGTCACCGACCGGGTCGCAAACAGGATAAAGCTGGCAAAGGTCAGCACGCCGACAAGAACAAGGAAAACCAGAGCCCGTTTGCGGCTGCGGATCACGGGTTCCGCGACTTTGCGGTAAAGCGCACCCAGTTTGCCCGCCCCTTCATGATGGTGGCCGCTTCCTGACGCCCGTTCCGGAGAGACTTTCAGCAGCAGCCAGGGGGCAACCACCACGGCAATAAAAAAGGAAAACAGCATTGCTGCCGATGCGTTCACCGGGATCGGCGCCATATAGGGTCCCATCAGGCCGGAAATGAACAGCATGGGCAGCAGCGCCGCAATAACCGTCAGGGTGGCGATCACTGTCGGGCTGCCGACCTCGGACACTGCTTCGATGGCAGACTGGATCCGGGGGCGCCCGTCATCCATGGCCCAGTGGCGGGCGATATTCTCGATCATGACAATGGCGTCGTCGACCAGGATACCGATGGAGAATATCAGGGCGAACAGGCTGACCCGGTTGATGGTATATCCCATCAGGTTAGCGGCAAACAAAGTCAGGAGGATTGTCACCGGAATAACCACCAGCGTTACCCCGGCCTCCCGCCAGCCGATGGCAAAACCGATCAGTACCACAATCGACATGGTGGCGAGGAACAGATGGAACAACAGCTCGTTGGCTTTTTCGTCGGCGGTTTCCCCATAGTTGCGGGTCACATCCACTTCAATTTCTTCCGGGATCAGGGAGGATTTCAGGATTTCCACCCGTTTGAGGATTTCCTCGGCCACGATCACCGCATTGGCGCCGGCCCGTTTGGAAAGCGCCAGGTTGATCGCCGGGATGCGGCTCAGACTGCCGTCTTCCTGCGGCCGCAGGGTCATGACCCTGTGTTCAGAAACCGCGGGGCCGATGATGATATCCGCCACATCGCGCACATAAACCGGTTTTCCGTTCCGGGCCGTCACCAGCAACAACCCGATATCCGGCATACCGGTCAGGGTGTTGCCGGCGATGGCGGGGCGGCTTTGTCCCTGCGCCCGCAGAAGACCAGCGGCAAAGGAGCGGTTGGCCCCCTGGATTTTTGTCATAAGCTCGGTCAGGGTGATTCCGTAGAGGGCGAGCCGTTCCGGATCCGGCTCTATGCGGACGGTCTCCGGACTTCCGCCGACGACATAGGTGAGCCCCACATTTTCCACCTTGATCAGCTCGGCCTGTACTTCATCGGCCAGCCGGTAAAGATCCGCCTCGCGCCAGCGGCCGGCCGCTTCCGCTTTTGGCGTCAGGCTAAGAACAACCGTGGCCACATCATTGATGCCTCGCCCGGTCACCAGCGGTTCGGGAACGCCGACCGGAATCCGGTCATAATTGGCCCGGATTTTTTCATGCACCCGCAGAATGGCATTGTCGGCGCTGGTGCCGACCAGGAACCGCGCCGTGACCAGGACCTGGTCGTCCACGGTCTGGCTGTAGACATGCTCGACCCCGTCGATGCTTTTCACGATCTCTTCGAGCGGTTTGGTGATCAGTTCGGCGGCGTCGGAAGCGCGTATGCCGTTCGCCTGCACATGAATATCTACCAGCGGCACGCTGATCTGCGGCTCCTCCTCCCTGGGAATGGAGAAGAGCGCCATCAATCCCAGCAGAAACGCCGCAATCAGAAACAAGGGGGTGATGGGCGACTGGATCGTCGCCCGGGTCAACTTGCCTGATATCCCGAGCTTGTTCATGGTTTCTCCAAAATATCCCCGTCACGAAGACCGGAGATGATTTCAACGCCCTGTTCAATGTCTGACGTGGAAACCGCTCCCCCGCGCTGCACCGGGACTTCCATCACGCGTCCATCCGGCTGCCTGACATGGACATAGTCTATGCCGTATCGGGTGATGATATACTCTTTTGGCACCACAATGGTTTGCCGCTCGCCGCCCGCAATCCAGGTGCGGACGCGCTTGCCGACAAAATATCCTGCAAGTCCATTGATATCCGCATCAACAGTCACCCGGCCGTTTTCAATTTTCGGATATACCTTGACAATGTTTACCCGGTTGCCGTCCTCCAGCTTGACCGGGTCTCCGATTTGCAGGGACAGGCCGTAACGCTCGGGGACGGAAAGGCGCAGAACATAATTCTCCCCGGCCAGGGTCGCGATCGCCTCCCCCGGCATCACCACCGTGCCGATGGTCAGGGGCACATGCAGGATGCGCCCGGCAACCGGCGCCAGCACCTCCCCTTCCCGGGCCTGGCGGACGATCACATCGCGGTCGGAAACAGCTGCGTTAAGCGCCCCTTCAGCGATATTATACTGGGCCTGGACTTCATCCAGACGCGCCCTGGAAACGTTTCCGGACGCAATCAGCTGCTTGGTACGTTCCAGGTCAACCGCCGCCTTGTCGAACTGGGCCCTGAGGGCGGCAATATGGGATTCCATGGACCTGATCTGCAGGGCAAGCTTTTCGTCGACAACCCGGGCGATGACCTGGCCGGGACGGACCAGGTCGCCCTCCTTCACGCCGATCTCTATCACTGTGCCGGTCAGCCGCGACCTTGCCGCAACCTCTTTCACACTTTCGACCGTCGCGAAAACCGCTTTTTCATCCTGGATAGTCAGGCTGTGAACCGTCAGGGTTTCCTGGGCCCGCAATGGCAGGGCGGACAGGCAAAGAAGTAAAATGACAAGAACTGAAATTCTGGGCATGCGGGTCTCTTTTCTTTGTCTTGGGCTACTGTCGCCCGATCGGCCGCTCCGGAGCAAACAGAAACTTTCCGTGCCGATCGGGGAAATGCTCTCTTTGGGAACAATAGTAACCAAGCCTTGTCCCAAAGCGCAAGCAACATGCATTGACCGTTATGAAATATGCCGGTCACTACACGCGACTTTCCTGTTTCTGTGCTTCTGAACCTAAGTGCCCCCCTTACTGTGCCGCCGCAAGAACCGATACGAGCGAAACATTGTTATGGAGCTTTTGAATTCCTTTTTCACACCAGAGCTAAAGGACAGGCCTGGCGGTAGCAGTGCAACCTGTTGGATATCCAGCCCAAAAGAAATTTGACTCCCACAAACATATAATATAATTGAATATGGCCTCATTTTTATTTATAACAACCACTATCCTTAGGGAGCAAAATTATGAAGGAAAAGCGCCTGCACCTCCCCGCGGAGATTGGCTATGCCGACGCGAAATTCACCTCGCATGTGCCCGGCACTGTGTCCCGGTGCCGGGCGATCGCCTGCGCCACACGCCGAAATGGACGGCCAACGTTGCCCTTGGTGCGAAAGCCCCCGGCCTGGAGAGATATGCCGCCAACCGGCCCCGCACTATCGGTTTGAACGTAAAAGGCGCTTTCTAATTGAAGGAAATCTTCCGGTTGAGGAGCCAGTCCTCCTCAACCGGTTAAACACCCTAAGGAGACATCAGCCATGAAACACATCCTCCACCAAACTATTCTCATCAAGCTGACCATATTGGCTGCTTTCTTTTCATGGTCGCCCGTCCTTGCTCAAGAGGCGCATCTCAACCGGCCGCTTCGACCGACCAACACCTTCTCAATCATCGCCCGTGATCCAGAAAGCGGGGAACTTGGCGCCGCCGTCCAGACGCACTGGTTCGCCGTCGGGGTACGTGTCATCAGGACGGAACCCGGTGTCGGAGTGGTAGCCACCCAATCCTTTACCGATCCGTCCTATGCACCGCTCGGGCTCGAGATGATGAAGGCCGGAAAGACAGCGCCCCAGGCCCTCAAGGGCCTTCTTGCCGCTGACAGCAATGCCTCGGTACGTCAGGTCGCCATGCTGGATGCCAGTGGCAACGTAGCGTCTCATACCGGAAGCAAAAACATTCAGAATGCCTGCAACATCTCTGGCGAGAATTACTCCGTTCAGGCAAACATGATGAAAAACTCGACTGTTTGTTCCGCCATGGCGCAGGCTTTCGAAGCCACTTCCGGCGAGCTTGCCGATCGCATGTACGCGGCCCTTGAGGCGGCCCAAAAAGAAGGGGGCGACATCCGGGGACGACAATCCGCGTCCCTCCAGGTGGTAAAAGGCGATAAAGGCGTACCCCTCTGGCAGGGCTGGGTATACAGCCTTCGGGTTGATGACCACAAAACACCGCTCAAGGAACTCGGACGCCTTCTTTCGGTCGCAAAGACCTACCGGCTTCTCAATGAGGGAGACAGGTATGTAGTGGAAGGGCGCATCGAGGAAGGGCTTGAGGCCTACCGAACAGCCGAAAAAATGGACCCGGGCAACCATGAAGCTCTTTTCTGGCATGCGGTAACCCTGGCAGAACTTAACAGGGTTGAGGAGAGCCTGCCGCTGTTCCGGAAAGCCTTCAGGCTATGGCCTGACTGGAAGGAGATGGTGACCAGGCTTCCAAAGGCGGGCTTACTGCCCGAAGACCCGAAAATCCTTGCCCAAATCCTGGAACAGGGGAACTGAAAATGACCGGGTTTCGATCTTTCTTTGTCGCTTTTGTGTTCTTCCTCCCGGCTTTTGCGGCCAACTGCGCCGAAGACCTGCAGGAGAAAGACCAGGTCCTCAGCTATATTGATCGTCATTTTGAAGAACAAATCAGTTTTCTGGAAAAAGTCGTCAATATCAACAGCGGCACCCGCAATATTTCCGGGGTAAGAAAAGTGGGAGAGGAGTTTGCCGCTGAATTCGAAAAACTCGGGTTTAAGAATTTCTGGATAAAAATGCCATTCGAAATGAAGCGGGCCGGCCATCTTTATTCCCAACGGGAAGGAGAAGACGGACCGCATATTCTGCTGATCGGCCATCTGGATACAGTCTTTTCAAAGGACAGCGATTTCCAGAAATTCACCCATCAGGGGAACCACATCACCGGTCCGGGTGTAGTTGACATGAAAGGCGGCGACGTTGTCATGCTCTATGCTCTCAAAGCCCTTCACGCCTGCGGCATACTGGATGGAAAATCCATAAAAATATTTTTGACCGGCGATGAAGAAAATGTGGGTCCCCCCCTCTCTCTCAGTCGTCGGGAGCTTATTGACGCCGCAAAACAATCCGACATGGCGCTCAGCTTTGAATCGGGACAGCAGGACCAGGCCGTGATCGCCCGGCGCGGAGCAAGCCTGTGGTCCCTGGGAGTGTCCGCCAAACGGGCGCATTCCAGCACAATTTTCTCCGAAGATTCCGGTGACGGCGCCATATATGAAACCGCCAGGATCCTGAAAAAATTTCATAAATTCGCCCAAAACATGCCAAACCTGACTCTGAACCCGGCAGTGATTGCCGGCGGGACATCAGCGGGATTTGATGCCGGATCCGCGACCTGGACGTCGGCCGGTAAAGACAACATCATTCCGCAGGTTGTCGAGAGCCGGGGCGATCTCAGATTCATCTCCCGTGAGCAGCTGGATGACGCCCGGGCGGAAATGCGGAAAATTATTGAAGAAAATTTGCCTCATACATCGGCCGAAATCACCTTTACCGATCTTTACCCGGCCATGTCGATTACACCAGAAAACAAGCGACTTCTTGGAGTTCTTGACGAGGTGAGCCAGGAACTGGGGTACGGGCCGGTCGGACCGAACCAGCCGGGTGACCGGGGAGCAGGTGATATCTCCTTTGTCGCGCCTCATGTGGCCTCCATCGATGCACTGGGCCCCTGGGGAGGAGGTTCTCATACCACCCAGGAGTGGCTCGATACTGAAGGTTTCAGAAAGGCAACAAAGCGTACCGCGCTGCTTCTCTATCAGATCTTTCAGTCACACCAACGTCATCCCGACGGCTCATAGCCGTCGGGCCCTGTAATTTTGAAAGAAATTGCATTCCCTTCTCCTCCCTTCGCCTCAAACGCGGTCAAGATAGGCGACCGCTTCAATCTCAATAAGAGCGCCGGGAACCATCAGCTCGGAACAAACCGTAGAACGCGTCGGAGGACAATCGGCGAAAAACTCGCTGTAGACCGCATTAAACGCCCTGAAGTCTTCCCGCCGCACCAGCCAGACCGTGACCTTGACCACATCCTCGAGACCTGCGCCAGCCGCCTTGAGCACAGCTTCCATATTTCCAAGGCACTGTCGCGTCTGGGCCGAAATATCATCTTCGGCGAAACTTCCATCCGCGCGAAAGGGCAAAACGCCGGATAGATACAGATTGTTTCCCGCCTTTATGGCCGGCGACAGAGGAACAACGGTGCCATCAGCCAGTACCGGCGGCCGCCCTAGTCTTTCAATAGTCATTAAAACAAACTCCTGTAAGTTTTACTGATCGATATGATCGGAATTGTGAACCTGCAACGTGGCCGGCCGGAATATTTTTCGCACCCCCACGGTCATGACCGGCACCAGGTAAAAAGCGATGAAGCCGTATGTGAGCAAACCGTATCCCTGGGCGATCAGGGAAATGATCCCCACCTTTGCCGCAACGAATACCGCCGCGGCAGTGACAACCACTGCGATGGCGGGCCGGAAACTTTTTGGCATGGTTCTTTGTTGTTCCTGCAGGGTATGATCAATCCGCTCGTTCAGCATGTGAATGAGGGCTGTTCCGGTTTCAATAAACGTCCCGAAGATGACAATCTGAAAAAAGATACTGAACCAGGGGGCGTCAAGAACATCCAGGATATACTTCAGGGGAACCGCCACGCCGTTGATTTGTGGATAGAATCCCACCATCACCACATAGAGGAAAAACGCTGGCAAAATAGCCAGGGGACCGCCCAGAAATCCTGCCGTGAAAGCCTCGCGCCGACTGCCAAGATGGCCAAGGGCGAAAAGAATGGCCGGAATGGCGGCGATATTATAGGTCGCATATTTAAACCCGTCCTCAAACCACTCCCCAGTCTCGCTGACAGCAGTGAAATTTTCGACAATACGATCCTGGAAGATCATGGCTCCCCACAAGATCAGGACACCGTAAGCCACATATAATACGATCGCCCAACTGGCCATCACTTTTTCGATGACATCGCTTTTCTGGAACGCGAGGACGGCAATGGCGGCCATCAGACCGATGCTGCCGTATAGTTCATTGATTCCGAAGTTTTCCGCAAAAATATTGCCGGAGGCCGAACCCAGCACCGCAAGCACCAGAAACGCCAACAGAAAGAAGGGGATTTCATATAAAAACCAGAAACGGCCGAGCAAAACCTTGAAAAATGACCTGTAGTCGAATGAACCGGTAAGGCGAGCCAGTTCAAAGGTCAGCATCAGGACAATGCTCCAAATTGCTGAGGTTACCAGAAGGCCCCACAACCCGCCCAAGGGACCGTTGGACAGGAAAAACTCCACCAGTTCACGTCCGGTGGCATAGCCGCCACCGATGACCACCGACTGAAAGACCAGTCCCGGTATCAGATAATGATAAAATACTCTTCTCACCTGGCGCCCTCCTGGCTAGTAAATGATTTTGCCGATCTCTAAAATCGGCCCGGCCTGTACGCCTGGCTGTCTATCTCCGGCTCCTGCCCGGTCATGATGTCTGCCAGAAGACGGGCGGATCCCGCCGCCATGGTCCAGCCCAGATGCCCGTGTCCGGCATTGATAAACAGATTTTCAGCACCAAGCCTGCCAATCAGAGGGACACCATCCGGAGAAACAGGTCTGAACCCGGTCCAGGCCTCACCAGTCTTGTCCTGCAAATTATCCAGCAAGGAAGGATAAACCCTGGCAATTACATCCCGCAGGTTGTCCACCCTCCCCTTTGACAGGGTCCGGTCAAACCCGGCAAACTCAGCTGTGCCGGCAATCCTGAACCGCTTGCCGAGGGGCACCAGGGCGGCATGAAGTTCATCATCCACCACCGGGATACGGGGCATATCTTTAACACCATCTCCGGCAAACGTCAGGGAGTAGCCCTTGACGGGCTGTATGGGGACACGCGCACGGATTTTCCCGAGCAAACCACTTGAGTAACATCCCGCAGCCAGCACAAAAAGATCTGCCTGATGTATCGCGCTTCCGCAACAGACTGCACTTATCCTGCCATTCTGTTGCTCCAAGGAGGTGACCGCGGAATTGAAATGATAGCGCACACCGCGTTGCTTCGTCTCCGCCATTAACGCCTGGCAGAATTTATGTGCATCCCCGCTTTCGTCATCAGGGAAATATACGCCTCCGGCGATCCGGTCGATACCTTGCGCCAGCATGGGTTCCAGTTTGGCAATCTGGGCAGGCGTCATGGGCTTAAATTTCAACCCTTGCGCCGCAAGCGGCGCGAGTTGAACCAACTTTTTGGCAAATATAACTTCATCGGAAAAAAGCTTGAGTGTACCGCTCGGCATAAAGTCGTAGGAGATATCAGATTCCCGGCGGATCTCCTTCATCATCTGCACCGAGTAATGGGACAGCATGAAGTTATTCAGGGTATTGCGGTGAAAAATCGCCGGACTACTGTTTCGCAGAAATCCTATTCCCCATCCGATCATTCCAGGCAGGGCTCTGGGTCGGATCAGCAACGGGCTGTCCTCCTGTCCCATGGTCAGGAGCATTTCCCGCCATGATCCCGGCGCATTCCATGGATCGGACATACTTGGGGTCAGGATGCCGCCATTGGCAAAGCTGGTTTCCATACCCGCCGTTGCCTGCTGCTCCAGAACAGTGACCTCCAGACCCGCTTTACTCAGGTAATAGGCCGTCGAGACCCCCTGAAGACCGGCCCCAATTACAACT
>NZ_VFIY01000016.1:92500-95885 GCF_006385175.1 Emcibacter nanhaiensis | reverse complement strand
GGGCGGCGTCAACTTCCGTTGGTTGCGGGGGCAGGATTTGAACCTGCGACCTTCAGGTTATGAGCCTGACGAGCTACCGGGCTGCTCCACCCCGCGTCAAGTTAGTTCAAGGCTGCGCAGTGCAGCCCGGCATTTTTAATTCCGCCTCGGGGGACCCGAGGCTGGGGCATGCTCGACCCCGCGGTAAACTTTATTGGCACTCAAGCGCCGTGCGGCCTCCGGCCTTGGCTTCCGCGCAAACGTGCGCGACGGCCGCTTGGCCTTTCCGTCCTACGGACGGCTGGAGTGTATACTCCAGAGCGGTCGACTGACCGCCGCCGACTTTTCGGCGCCCCCTCGGAGGCGTGAGCGTAAGCGAGCCTGCCGCGAGAGATAATCAACCTACAAAAAAAAGCGGCTTTATGGGCCGCTGTCTTTTTCATGCGCTATCGCCTAGCGGCTACTTGAGCGCGATGATTTTCTGACATTATGAATGGGTTTGTATTTTAAACTCATGTTTTTAATAGACCTGGCGACGACCTACTCTTCCGCGCCTTAAGACGAAGTACCATCGGCACAACCTGGTTTCACTTCCGGGTTCGGGATGGAGCCGGGTGGGACACAGGCGTCAAGATCACCAGGTCAATTAAAAACATGGGTTTGTTTTATATTCCGTTTTGATTTGGCCTTTTTGAGGCCAATGATAAGTTTTGCATGAGCGCGCATGAACGGGATCTTTTACAGATCTCATCTCTGTTCATGACGGGATATTCAAGTCTATTGAGTAATTAGTACCGGTCAGCTTCATGTGTTACCACACTTCCACATCCGGCCTATCAACGTGGTGGTCTTCCACGGCTCTCAAGGGAGAACTTATCTTGAGGGGGGCTTCCCGCTTAGATGCTTTCAGCGGTTATCCCTTCCGCACATAGCTACCCTGCAATGCGGCTGGCGCCACAACAGGTCCACCAGAGGTGCGTCCATCCCGGTCCTCTCGTACTAGGGACAGCTCCTCTCAATTCTCCTGCGCCCACGGCAGATAGGGACCGAACTGTCTCACGACGTTCTAAACCCAGCTCACGTACCTCTTTAAATGGCGAACAGCCATACCCTTGGGACCTGCTCCAGCCCCAGGATGAGATGAGCCGACATCGAGGTGCCAAACACTGCCGTCGATATGAGCTCTTGGGCAGTATCAGCCTGTTATCCCCGGCGTACCTTTTATCCGTTGAGCGATGGCCCTTCCACACGGGACCACCGGATCACTATGACCGACTTTCGTCTCTGCTCGACTTGTCAGTCTCGCAGTCAGGCAGGCTTATGCCATTGCACTCTCACAGCTGATTTCCGACCAGCCTGAGCCTACCATCGCGCGCCTCCGTTACTCTTTGGGAGGCGACCGCCCCAGTCAAACTACCCACCACAGAAGGTCCCGGCCCCGGGTTCACGGGGCGCGGTTAGATAATAGACAGGTTAAGGGTGGTATTTCACCAACGACTCCACCGGAACTGGCGCACCGGTTTCAAAGTCTCCCACCTATCCTACACATAACATATCCATTATCATTCTGAAGCTGTAGTAAAGGTGCACGGGGTCTTTCCGTCTAACCGCGGGTAGCCCGCATCTTCACGGGCAAGTCAATTTCGCTGAGTCTATGTTGGAGACAGTGGGGAAGTCGTTACGCCATTCGTGCAGGTCGGAACTTACCCGACAAGGAATTTCGCTACCTTAGGACCGTTATAGTTACGGCCGCCGTTTACCGGGGCTTCAATTCAGTGCTCTCACACCTCCTTTTAACCTTCCGGCACCGGGCAGGCGTCAGACCCTATACGTCGTCTTGCGACTTCGCAGAGCCCTGTGTTTTTAGTAAACAGTCGCCACCCCCTGGTCTGTGCCCCCTCCAAAAAGTTGCCTTCATGGAGGGCCTCCTTCTCCCGAAGTTACGGAGGCAATTTGCCGAGTTCCTTCAACATAGTTCTCTCAAGCGCCTTGGTATGCTCTACCTGTCCACCTGTGTCGGTTTCGGGTACGGTCTATATGATGAGGCTATTTCCTGGAACAGTTTCGCAGCCCCTCCAATCCAGTAAGGAGGAACAACTTACACCATCCGTCACATCTCATCAGGCCCAGTAATATTAAACTGAGTTCCCATCGACTACGCCTTTCGGCCTCGCCTTAGGGACCGGCTAACCCTGCGCAGATTAGCTTTACGCAGGAACCCTTGGACTTTCGGCGAGAGTGTCTCTCACACTCTTTATCGCTACTCATGCCAACATTCGCACTTCTGATACCTCCAGGCGCCCTCGCGGGTCACCCTTCGCAGGCTTACAGAACGCTCCGCTACCACTTGATACAAAGTATCAAATCCAAAGCTTCGGTACATGTCTTGAGCCCCGTTACATCTTCGCTGCGAGATGGCTATTAGACCAGTGAGCTGTTACGCTTTCTTTAAAGGGTGGCTGCTTCTAAGCCAACCTCCTGGTTGTTTTGGCCTTCTCACTTGCTTTCCCACTTAGACATGATTTGGGGACCTTAGCTGTTGGTCAGGGCTGTTTCCCTCTCCACCACGGACCTTAGCACCCGTGGTGTGTCTGCTGAATAGTACTCACCGGTATTCGGAGTTTGGTTAGAATTGGTAAGGCTCGCGCCCCCCGCATCCATCCAGTGCTCTACCCCCGGCGGTATTCATTCAACGCTCTACCTAAATAGATTTCGCGGAGAACCAGCTATCTCCGAGTTTGATTGGCCTTTCACCCCTAGTCACAGGTCATCTCCCCATTTTTCAACATAGGTGAGTTCGGTCCTCCAGTGCGTGTTACCGCACCTTCAACCTGCCCATAACTAGATCACTCGGTTTCGGGTCTAATACAACATACTCAGTCGCCCTATTAAGACTCGCTTTCGCTGCGCCTACACCTATCGGCTTAAGCTTGCATGTTATATTAAGTCGTTGGCCCATTATACAAAAGGTACGCCGTCACACTTGCGTGCTCCGACTGCTTGTAAGCATACGGTTTCAGGGTCTGTTTCACTCCCCTTATCGGGGTGCTTTTCACCTTTCCCTCACGGTACTTGTTCACTATCGGTCGCATAGGAGTACTTAGGCTTGGAGGGTGGTCCCCCCACGTTCAGACAGGATTTCACGTGTCCCGCCCTACTCGAGGACTGTAAATTAACTTACCCGTACGGGGCTATCACCCACTACGGCCATCCTTTCCAGAATGTTCCGGTTTTTAATCTACAGCCACTGGCCTGGTTCCCGTTCGCTCGCCACTACTAGGGAAGTCTCGGTTGATGTCCTTTCCTCCGGCTACTTAGATGTTTCAGTTCGCCGGGTTCGCCTCCTTACCCTATGTATTCAGGTAAGGATACCCCGAAGGGTGGGTTTCCCCATTCGGAAATCGTC